>NZ_CP029821.1 GCF_003226855.1 Blattabacterium sp. (Cryptocercus kyebangensis) | reverse complement strand
ATAATATATATATATGCCTTTTTTTTGAAAAAGTCCCAAAAGAAATCCCCCCCTCTTCGAGGAAGAAAGAAGTTTTTTTCCATGTAAACCCAATGGAACGAAGGATCCCCGGGTAGTTGAGCGCCCGAGGGCGCGTGCGCGTACGCTAGGGCGCGTGCGAGTACGCGCGGGCGCGTGCGAGTACGCGCGGGAGCGTGCGAGTACGCGTACGGGATAATTCCCCTTCACGCACTCGCCCACGATCGTGGGCGAGTGCGTGTGGGCGGGCGCGCGTATACGTGTGGGCGGGCGCGCGTATACACGTGTGGGCGGGCGCGCGTAGGACGTGTGTGCGGGCGGGGGTACGTGGGGAAGGAGATCGAGATTTATAGGCAATGAAAATCTATCAAAGTAGAAATATAAAGCCTATAAAACAATTTTTAGGATAGGAATTCTTATTGGGCATAGAGACCTACCTCTTTTCATCAAACTACCCAAAAAAGATATTATTTTGGACTATAAGGGGCCTTTTTTAAAGGAAGCCTTGATTCAATAAAAGAAAAAAAAATATTCCACTTTCCATCTAGTATAGTAGTCCTAGTAGGAGCCCCCAGAACCAATGTAGGGTAGAAAAGGATGGAAAAGGGTAGAAAAGGATGGAAAAGGATGGAAAAGGATGGAAAAGGGTAGAAAAGGATGGAAAAGGGTAGAAAAGGATGGAAAAGGGTAGAAAAGGGTAGAAAAGGGAGAAGACAAGAAAATAAATGAATCGATGTTCATCGATAATAATAGTGGTCCTTTTTACGACCACTATCTTCTAAAATTGGCTCTTTATTCTCTTTCTAATTCTGATCTTTCTGATCTTTCCAATTCTTCAATAATTTTTTTTAATCTAGAATTTCCATTCATTAATTCTTCAATCTCTATACGATATTTTTCCTTTTCTTCCTTTTCAGAATCAGAAAGAATAACAGAGGATGAAGTATTAGTAGAAGGAGGTGGTGAGGAAATGGCCATTCCTGGAGGATTAGTTTTTTCTGGTTCTGGTTGATGGCCTCCAGTTAAATTATCATCATTACATGATGTAAAAACCATCATAGATAAGATAAAAAAAAATAGTTTTTTCATTTCATATCAATTTTTTTTGGAATATAAGTTTTTTTTGGAAATATTCTTCATACATAAAAGATTATAATTAAATACGATAAAGATGAGTGTCATAATAAAAATACGTAATTTATCCCATCATATTTTTCCAGATTATGCTACAGAAGGAGCAGCAGGGATAGACTTACAAGCATATCTGGAAAAAGAGATTATTATTCCATCTATGGAAAGAAAAATCATAAAAACAGGTATTTTCATAGAAATCCCTACAGGATATGAAGCTCAAATACGACCTAGAAGCGGATTAGCCTTACGTCATGGTCTAACTGTTCTCAACAATCCAGGGACTATCGATTCAGATTATAGAGGAGAAATAAAAATATTACTCATCAACTTATCTCGTCATTCTTTTACTGTAAAAGACGGCGATAGAATAGCGCAAATAATAGTTTATCCATACGAAAAAGTAAAATGGAATGAAATAAAAAAGAAATAAATTTTTATGGATTTTTCATTTTTATCAAAGCAAAAATAGCATAATTCAATATATCTATATAATTATCTTGAACTTTATAAGCATAATTTTCTACTTCAGATTCAGATAAACGTTTTTCCATTCCTTGAATCCGAAAAATTTTTTGCATGATTAAATCTTTTATAGAAGAAATGCTCATATATTTCCAAGCTTCTTCATAATCCGAATTTTTTTTTTCCATAAGAGATTTAGCCTTTTTTATATATTTATCATATACATCTATTATTGTAGCAGAAAGCAGAGAGTCTATTTTTTTTTGTTGAATCATTATTCCTGCTAAAACAGAATAATTAACAATTTCAATCCAATTATTCTGATATATTTTCATCAAAATATAATTACAGAACTTTTTAGGAATAAAGAACTTTTTTTTCAAAAAATGAGTTCTACATTCATTAAATATGACATCATATTGCATGGAAGTTTTATGGTTTCTCATTATACTAATCTGTTTTTTTTAAATACTGATCTATATAAATCTTTGCTTCGTCAAAATCATAACAAACATTCACCTTCCAATTGTACGAATTGAATATATCTATTATATGAATCTGATTTTCCGTTAATTTATTTGGTTTTATTTTGAATTCCAAAGCCATCCCCGTCCTTCCTTTTTTTGGAATAGGAACCAATATATCAGGAAGACCTGGTCTTAATCTCATCACTTTTATAAGAAACCTCTCATAAGGAGTTCTTCTTGCTTCATTATGAGGATGAAAATAAAAAATATGCGGATATTCATAATCTAAATAATCACAAACAGAACTATGCAATAGTTGTTCTTTTCCTAAAGTATTGTACCAAGGTGTAATTTTTCTTTTCAATTTATTTCAATAAAAATTATCCCTAACCCCCATAATCTAAGACTCACAGGATCCACATCCAGAATTTCCTAAATTTTCTTTCTTATTCTTTAAAAGAATTTCTAATATTTTTTTTTCTGTAGAAGTTTTTTTCTCATCCAAAACAAAAAGATCTTCATTCCAATCTTCATTAGGCTTACTATATCCTGTTTCACGATTATCAAAAAAATCAGTTTGCTGTTCTCCAGATATCGTTATATAAAACCAACTCATGTTATCTAACATATTTTTATCTATACAATAGGCATCCGATAGTCCTAATTCTTTCAATTTAAGATTTGCTCTATCTTTCATAAAATTTTTCAATTCTTCTCTTTTAATAGTTGGAATATCCCCATTATCAAAAATTTGATCAATAAAAATAAATTCATTTTTTAAGGCTAAATCCATTCCATAATAAATAGAATCTTCCACCGAATTTTTTAATCCATCATTTTCTTCACAAAACGTACGAAAAATCTTACACCCCGCTTCCGAATGAAGAGACTCATCCCTAACAGAAAAAATAATTTGTTGCCCTATCCCCTTCAAACGATTAGATTTTCTAAAAGACAATAATACCGCAAAAGAAGAAAACAATTGAATTCCTTCTGCTGCAGCAGAAAACAAAGCAATACTCTTTGCTATCTCTTTTCTATTATACTTACCATGATCACTTTTTCTAATATCCATCAATACTTTCAACTTTTTCATGGTGGCTTCATCTTCTAAAAAAGCATGAAAATTATCTAATCCTAAAATATCATTCAAATAAGAATAAGCCACAGCATGAATCGTCTCAAAAGAACCAAAAGCTTGACCCATCATTTTTATCTCTGGAATTGGAAACCACTTTGGAATCATTTCGGACCAATAATTACCCACTTCTGTTTCCGTTTGAGTAAAACCCTTTAAGATATCTCCAATAACATTCTTTTCTCGATCCGATAAATTTTCATTCCAATCATGAATATCCGACTGCATGTTTATCTCCGTATGCAACCAATGCGCATTTTGTTGCTTAAACCAATACTCATAAGCCCACTGATATTCGAAAGGCTTAAAATTTAAACGATCTTTCGTTATACCCATTTCTCTTCTTTCTTTAAGCTCCCTAAATGTAATAAAAAATATTTGAAACTGAAAAATCAAAAAAAAATAGCATATTATAATATAAAATATAGCATAAAATTAATCCCCGCGCGC